>NZ_CP186927.1:0-22187 GCF_049554935.1 Methanocaldococcus indicus
TTAAACAAACAACATTAGATAGAAATATTGACAATAAGTTTAGAATAATTGCAATAATAAAATATTTTAAAGAAAAAGAAAATGAATATGATTAAATTTTTATTTTTTATTCAGTTTTAAGATTCCTGGCATAAAAAATAGAATTATCTAAACTCTTATCAGGAGGTTGTGGGATTCTTATGACATATTGGCTCTGTATAACTAATGAGGACAACTGGAAGGTTATAAGAGAAAAGAAAGTGTGGGGTGTTGCAGAAAGACATAAAAATACAATAAATAAAGTTAATGTTGGTGACAAGTTAGTTATTTATGAGATTCAAAGAAGTGGAAAAGATTATAAACCCCCATATATTAGGGGTGTTTATGAGGTTGTTTCAGAAGTTTATAAGGATAACTCTAAAATCTTTAAACCTACTCCTAAAAATCCTAATGAGAAATTCCCTTATAGAGTTAAATTAAAAGAGATTCAGATTTTTGAACCACCAATTAACTTTAAGGATTTAATTCCAAAGTTAAAGTTTATCACAAACAAGAAAAAATGGAGTGGGCATTTGATGGGCAAAGCTATGAGAGTAATTCCTGAAGAAGATTATAAAATAATTATTGAACAAATGTCATAAAACCTCATTGATAAAGAGAAAACCAACACTCCCAAATATATAAATGATTGCTAATATAAATGCATAAATTTTTGTTGTTTTTTCTTTTTGTTGGGTTGGAAATAGTTGCAACCTTTTATTTGTTTTAACCTCTTCTAATTGTTGTGAGTTTATTAACTTAATACTAAGAATATTAGAATTATAAAATATATGTGGGCTATTCTTAGGCGTATATTAGACCAGGTTTTTCAATCTAAAAGAAAAACACTCCTTTTGGTAAATATTCAACAAATACTAAGAATTAGGAAGAAAAAACTCAAAATTATAGTTATTTTGTTTATAGAGAGTGTAAAAACAAATATTTTCCAAAACTGCTTCGAGAAGGTATATATATTGGGCACCAATCTCAACAATCTATACTCAACTTGGCAAAATCTAAGCAAATCATCCGTATCACTATCCTATATATATTGGGGGGTATTTTTTAATTTTAAGGCTTATATAGCTTTAATTTATAAAACTAAATATTAAGATTACCTAAATTATTGAGATTTTCAAAAACTGCTTCGAGAAGGTATATATATTGGGCACTAATCTCAATAATGTGTGCTTGTTTTGCCATAATATTAACAAATCATCTGAATCACTATCCTATATATATTGGGGCATATTTTTTAATTTTGAGGCTTATATGTTCTTAATTTATAAAACCAAATATTAAGGTTGCTCAAATTATTGAGATTTTTCAAAACTGCTTCGAGAAGGTATATATATTGGGTGGTTATCTCAACAATTCATACTCAACTTGGCAAAATCTAAACAAATTATCTAAATCATTATCCTATATATATTGGGGTATATTTTTTGATTTTGAGGCATATATGGCTTTAATTTGTAAAGCTGGATATTTATATTATCCAATATTTAATTATATGTAATTTTTCAAATTCGGACATAATAGTAAATTTAGAATTTATAACTTCAATTTATTGGAAGTTGATATTCCTAAATCAGTATAATACTTTAAAATTTTACAAACTAATTATTCGTAAATCTTTGGAAATATAATATCTCCAAGTCTTGTTAATTTCTCATAAAATCCTCTTTTTTAATTTCATTAGTTAATGTGCTTTTTATAATATCACTAACTAATTTTGACCGTGATTCAATTACTTTCTGAAAGTTTGCTGTTATCACTATACATCAACTCTCAACAATAGTAAATACCATAATATTCTTTTAGTGTCTTATTGTTGTATTAACTTTATCCGCTTTTATCTGTTGGATAAAGGTTTTATCCGCTTTTATCTGTTGGATAAAGGTTTTATCCGCTTTTATCTGTTGGATAAAGGTTTTATCCGCTTTTATCTGTTGGATAAAGGTTTTATCCGCTTTTATCTGTTGGATAAAGGTTTTATCCGCTTTTATCTGTTGGATAAAGGTTTTATCCGCTTTTATCTGTTTAACAAGGATTTTATGACTGAATTTTGATTAGATAAAGCCAAAACAACCCCGGATAAAATTGGGGTTTTTGGATACCCATAATTTTAATGTTTCTGATAATGTTTGAGATAGGTAGTGTCAAATAGAAAAATATTTATATAATAAACTTGTAAAAGTGTAAAAAACAAAAAGGTGGTGGTGTAAATGAAAAAATATTCTGCAAAACAAGTAGCTGATATTTTAGGAGTTTCACCAACGACTATACTAAGATTAATAAAAAATGGTGAAATAAAGGCGGAAATTTCTAAAAAATTCAAAAAAAGTTATTATTATATCTATGAGGATGAAGTTGAAAGATTAAAAAAGGAATTATGTGTCAAATAATCAGATAATAATAATATTCAAAAAATGAATTATGGGGGGTCTTAATTCTACTAAAAAAGTAAAAGGAAGTGAAATCTTCGGAGGTATAGATATGTAGGTGGTATTAGATATGTATGAGGATATTGTATATAAATACTTTGAGAATGAACGAAGAAAAAGTCCAAGATACAAAGAAAGAAAATATAATAAAGAAACTGAATATAAAAAACTAATAAAATTTTTATTGGATAATGAGAAAGTAGATGAAGCAGAATTGATGCTAAAAGCAAAAGAGATAGGTTTGGGAAAACTTTATTTAAATGCGTTCCTTGCAATTATGAGGAAACATTTAGGATTTATTGATTTAGAAGAATTGGATGGTTATAAAATTATAAAAATATCTAAAGAATTGAAGGAATTATTAGAGAAAGAAAAGGAGATAGAAAGAAAAATCAAGATTTTGGATTTGGAGAATTTACAAATGAAATATGAAATAGAATTGGGGAGATATATAAACAAATATTTATTGGAAAATACATCATATGGTAGAAAAATAAAGATTTCAATGAAAGAGCTATATAATTTAGGATTTATGGAACTTGTAGATTATACATTAGAAAGTATGGAAAATTATTATCAGGTTAAAGACTGGATAGAAGAATTAGTTAAGAAACAAATAGAGATAATTTTTGGAGAGTTGGATGATGAAATAGATGTTATCCTTTATGATTTTCCAAAGGAGTATAAAATAGACATTAATGAAATATCTTCAAAATATGTAAATAAGGTAGTTGAGTTTGAGGGAAATATTGTTTATGCATCACCAGTAGTAGGAGTATCAAAGATAGTATATTATATATGTCCAAAATGTGGAAAAGGGAAAGAGAAGTATTTTAGAGAATTTTTTAATGGAACAGAGAGAGTTATTTGTGAATGTGGAGAAGTGATAAGGCAAGATAGAGTAGTAGAGTATGTAGATTTTCAAGAGCTAATAATACAAGGATTTCCAAATGAAAGAGGATATGCAAGAGAGCAAAGAGTTCTTTATGAAGATACACAAGGAGTTTTTAATGGATATGTTAAAGTTACAGGAATTGTGAGGGATATACCAAAAAATAAGAAGAATAAGAACATATGTGAGTATGTAGTTCAAGCAATAAATATTGAAGAATTAGAGGGATATATTCCAAAATTGACAGAAGAAGATATAAGGAATATAGAGAAGATAGCTAAAAGGAAAGATGTTATAGATTTATTAGCGGAGAGGTTGATTCCAGAACTTAAAGGGTATCATATAATAAAAAAAGCGGTATTTTTACAACAAGTTAAAGCAGTTGAAAAAGGAGATAAGAGAGGCAATATTAATATATTATTAATTACAGACCCAGGAATTGGTAAAACAGTAATTTTAAGAAAAATTGCAAAAATACCAGGTAATAGTTATATAAATTTACCCACATCAACAATAAACTCAATAATAGGGATTGCGGAGAAGAAGACAAGTATATTGGGGGAGAGTTTTACATTAAAAGTAGGAATTCTACCAAGAACATTAGGGACAGCATGTATAGATGAATTTTATGTTCAGAATAATTCAGAGAATAAGAAACTCTTGGAAGCTATGGAGAGTCCCTCAGTACATATAGATAAGGGAGGGATTAATGCTGAGTTACCAATAAGATGTGCATATTTATGTGCCTGCAATCCTAAGTATGGGAGATTTGACCCGGAGAAGAGTGTTGCAGAGCAGATAAATATACCAAGTCCATTATTAAGCAGGTTTGATTTAATATTTCCATTAATGGATAGTCCAAATCAAGAAATGGATGAAGAAATAGCAGATTATGTAGCTGATATACATAGAGCTTATTTAGATGAAGAAATAAATAAGAAAATAAGACTTGATTATGTTGAAGTTGATGGGGTAAGAATAGATTTTGAATTTATAGTTAAGTATATACACTATGCAAGAAAGAAGAAGCCAATACTATCAGATAGTGCAAAACAAGTTTTAAAAAAATATTATGTAGCGATGAGGAAATTAGGGGAGAGTAATGGAGTAGTTCCTATTGGAGTGAGACAATATGAAGGATTGATTAGGTTATCAGAAGCTATAGCAAAAGCAAAATTAAAAGAAAGTGTTGATGAGGAAGATGCAAAGGAGGCAATAGAGATTATGGATTATTGTTTAAGGCAGATAGCATATGACCCAGAGACAGGGACATTAGATATAGATAAAATAGCAGGGACACCAAAATCAGAAAGGAAAAAGTTAGATAAAATTTTAGAGGCTATAAAAGAATTGTCTAATAATAATCCTGAAATTTTAATTGATTATGAAAATATTAAGGAATGGACGGGATTTAGTGATAATGAATTAGAGAGACTACTGAAGAAGTTGATAATTTTGGGAGATATTGATAAACCAAAACCAGGAAAATATAGGTTATTATGAGATTATTAATGGGTAATATTTAAACGATAATTATGTTATAATTTTTTAACATTTATAGAATCTACACATGGTTATTTTCTAATTTTCCAGGTAAATATTCTATCTTATATAAGTATTTTGGGTTTGATATTACTCTTTTTGATAATTCTTTTCTATTGTCTATCCAAAGATAGTAGTAGTCCCCAACTTTTAATTTTTTATCTGATTTTATATCAATTCTCTTTGGTAGGCTTTCCCAGCAAATTTCACATTCATAATATGGGCTTCTTTTATCACTAATTACTTTAATGCAAATTGGGAATGCATAACTTAATTTTTCCATAATTTCTAGAACTTCTTTTCTAACGTCTACTTTATATATATCATCACATTTAATTTTATGTGATGCTGGATTTCTAATATTTTTATGGTTTTTTAATAATTTTAAGACATCATTAGGGATGTCTTTACAAAGTGGTGCATTATTGTTTTTTAGATATTCTATGCAATCTACAAGAGGACCATAAGTTATTCTTGAAAAGTTACCTTTATAAATGGTACTTAAGTGTTTTTTCCAGTTATCTCCCCAAAGAGTTTTTGCATTAAATTCGACAAACATTTTCATATATTCTTCTAATATAACATAGAACTCCCTATTTATAGCTTTTTTGATTTTATAATCATATCTGGTTAAATAGAAATCCCAAGATTCTAATTCATTAACAAACAATGAAGGTAGTCTCATTAAGAAATTATCACTTACCCAACTGTTAATCTGAGTATTAAAGTCTTCAATATTATCATCCATATATAATTTTTTTGATTTATCAGCATCTCCAATAATCTTCCCAATAATATCATCAAGTAATTTTTTTGATATTTTGTCATCAGCAAGATTTCTTGATTTTAGTGTTATATATGAAGTTATTAAATATAAAATTTGACATAAGTTTTTAAAATTGTAATTGTTAGCTTCTTTTCTTAGTTCATCTAATTTAAATGCATCTTCAAGAGTATATTTGTCATTTAGTATTATTTTTAATCCTTCATAAAGATAATTAAAAAATTTATATTTTCTTGTATGGCTGCCAAATTCCTTAGAATAATTTAAAAACATTTCTAATTCATTTATAGCTTCTTTTAACTTATAATTTTTCATTGAAATATAAAACTTATATAGATGCATATCAGCAACTATTAAATTTGGGGATGGAATATAATTCGGAAATTGAGCATATTCGGATAATTCGATTGATTTCTCAGCCATTTGTAATGCAATGTCATACTCTTTATTTGACCAATGTAATTTTGCTTTTAGATAATAATAAATCATTTCAGAAGTTTTTGCAAATTCTTTTAATCCCCCAATATTGAAGTAATTTATTGCCTTTTTTAAGTAATTCAAAGTTTCTTCTAATGAATTACAGAATCTCATGAGATTTTCAAATTTTAATCCAAGAAGATAATAGATTGTCCTCTTATCTTTTATCTTTTTTGCATAATCAATGGATATATCAATATATTCTATAAATTTTTCTTTATTCTTTCTATATAGTAAAGCAAGACATTTATAGGCGTTCATATATTCATCATATGCTATTTTCTCATCATATTGTTTTACAACATCTCCAGATTTTTTATAACAATAGTGGGCATTGTCAAAAAGTTTTAGGGTTTCATACTCTTTTGCCAATATATTCCAATACATATGTATTGAAAAGTCCATAACTCTCTTGTAATCTTCTTTTTTAAATTTTTTAAAAGCTTTTTCAGCAATTTCATATTGATTTTCGGTCCAAATTTTTGCTAAAGTATAATTTTTCTTTTTTCTATAATATATTGATTTATATTTACAATAACTCATTTCTATTTGCCAATATGCTTCATATTTGTTAACTTTATCACCATATTTTTTAAAATATAACTTAAGTTTTTCAATCTCTCCAATAATCTCTTCCAAGTTTTTTATTTTATCCATAGCTAAAAATTTACTTTTTGCTGATATTAACGCACATTCAACTTTACCTAATTTTAAAAATAACTCTTTTGCAGTTTCAAAATTATTAACTGCTAATTCATATTGCTTATGCATCATATTTCTTATGCCTTCAAAATATTGAATCTTTGCATTAATTAGAGTAAATTTGTCTCCTTCTTTTAAAAGATTTAAAGCATTTTTATATGAAGTTATTAAGGAATCAATATCTCCCTTTTTATAATACTCTTTTGCCTTTTCTTCCCAATAAGATACTTTTTTTAAAGTTGTATTTCCAATACCAATTTTTGATAAAAAAGATTTTATAGTCGATGATATGTTTGTAATATCTTCATTTAATACACTCTCATATTCCTCTCTATGAAACAATTTCTTAGTTTTTAAGTCTTTTACACTATTTTTATCTTTATTGTATTTATTAACATTTCTTTTAGATAAAATTTCACTTTTTTTAATTATATTGTTATTAGATAAAATTGTTAATTTTTTAGAGTTTAGTTCTGCTGAATTTTTCATTAATGATAATAATTTCTTTTTGTATTTTATAGCTCCCTCATTAGATGGAGAAAGTTCAAGTACTTTGTTAAAACACTCTAATGCTTTATCATATTCTCTTAAATAATAATGGACTTCTCCCTTTTTATACCAAAATCCAACGTCTCTTGGGAAAAGGAGAACAGCTCTATCTAAATAATACAAAGCATCACTATATTTTCTATGTTTATACAAAATTTTTCCCAAATTATAACAAGAAACAGCCAAATCATGAATAATTGACTTATCTAACTTAATTTTATTTAAATTATTTAATATATTCTTTGATTTGTTAAAATCTCCTAAATATGCATAAGATAATGCTAAATAAAACAATGCTTCATTATCTTTTTTAATATTAATGTATTTTGATAATGCATCTACTGCATTTTTATAATCATTCAAATAAAAATAACACATTCCAACTCTTTTCAATGCTTCTACATTATATTCATTTATTCTCTTTGAAATTTTATAATTATCTATGGCATTCTTATAATCTTTCAAATAAAAATAACAATCTCCAATATAATGATAAATTTTCCAGTTGTTATTTACAATTTTTGTATATTCTTTAAGATAATGCAAGGCTTTACTATATTTTTTTTCATTATAATACATTAAACCAACTTTTTTTAAATCACCCAACTCAGTTTTTATTTGCCTTTTCATATATAACTCCCTTTTTTATTAAAAATATAATAGTTTATTAGTTTTAACCAAACCGTAGGATATTAAATCATCTGAATTGGTTATACTTAAAGTATTTAAATTATTAACGAATAATTCTCTAAGTGTGGCAATCAGGGTTTAATCACAGTATTTTAATTAGATATTTAATTTGATACTATTTTATTTTTTTGGTTTTAAATTTGATAATGAGAATTCATACTATCTTATAAGTAATGAGAAAATAGAGAGGTTATTATGGAGATTAACAACAATTACATTCCTTTGTGTTATACTTTTTTTATTGATGTGATTATGTATCTGGTGAAAAAATGAAGATAGAGGATTATATTGAAAACTTACAAATTACAAAAAATGAAATAGGATTTTACAAATGTCCATATTGTGATTACACGAATGCAGATATTAAGACAGTAAAAAAGCACATAAAAAGTAAGCACTTTGATATAATAAGTAAGGAGGTAGAGAAGATAAACAAGCAGAACCAACAGAGGAAATCCCAAAGGAAGGGAGGTAGAAAGCAACAAAAGACAGAGGAAGATTACAAGGATTATATGTTGATATTTGCCCATAAGAAAAAGTGTAGAATTCATTTAGATAATGGCATGATTGTTGAGGGCTTAGTTAAAGCAAAAGACAAATTCAACATAATGGTTTTAGATGCAAAACTTAAAGAAAAAGATGAAGTGAGTGATGTTGAAAGGATAATAATCCAGAAAGGGCATATTGTTGCTTTGATACCTTTGGAGGAATAAAGCTATGGAGAGTGTTGCTATTAATGATATTAATATTTTTTTATTTTCTGTAATTAAACCTAATCTTTAATTTTATTAAGTTAAGTTAATAAAATACCTATTTTGGTTAATAAAAACTCCCACTGGTTGTAAATTTTTTTAGTTAAATATAGGGTGATAAAAAATGGATGAAGAAAAATTAAATAAAATCATAAATGAATTTTTAGAAAGATGCAAAGAAAAATTTGGTGATAATTTAATATCAATAATTTTATTTGGTTCTTATGCAAGAGGGACAGCAACTGAATATTCCGATGTTGATTTATTAGTTATTGCTAATAACTTGCCAAAAAGAAGAATTGATAGGCATAAAGTATTAAGGGATGAAGTATTACATTTTATTTTTAAATATGGAGTCAATATCTCTCCTATATTAGTTGAACCAAGAGATTTATCCCCAAAAGATATAAACCCATTAATTTGTGGTATTTTAACTGGTTATAAAATAATTTATGACAAAAACAATTTCTGGAAAAATTATATTGAGAAAATAAAGCCAATTATTAAAAGGACAAAGCCTGTGTTTATTGATGGGGATAAGGAATGGAAAATAGCGAGTTTAATATAAAATATGCTAAATTGTTTATAAATAGGGCTGAAGAAGATTTAGAAGTTGCAAAAGTATTATTAGAAACTAATCATTATCCTGATTCCATTTATCATTCTCAACAATGTGCTGAAAAGGCTGTAAAAGCAATTTTGATTTTAAATAATATTATTGTTAGGAAACATATTGTTTCAGGAATTTTTAGGGATGTTCTATATAGAATGGATATTGAAGAGTCTTGGAAAGATAAATTACTTTATTTAATACCTAAAATTGAGAGTTTAGAAGAACACTGGGTTATGCCAAGATATCCAGAACCATATTTTGGTGAATTTTGGAATCCATTAGAAGAATATACCAAAGAAGATGCTGAAGAATGTATTAAAAATGCAGAGTATGTTTTAAAGGTTGTTAAGGAGTTTTTAAAAGAAAAATATGGTTTAGAGTAAAAGAATATAAACCTTATAAATTAGCAATGTATGCTCCTGAAATAATTAGTAAGGTACTGTTGTTTAAATAACCTTAAATATATCAACTGGTATAGATGCAAAAACAGCAGTAGAATCCAAGCTAATATAAGAGGAGAGTAGATGATATACATTAAACACTCCCTACTTAATAAAAGAACTCAACAACAAATATTTTTACCACTTTTTAGTTGAAAAGACATTTTAAATTTTATCTTTTTTAATTATTTTCAATTTTTACTGGTGGAAATATAAAATCACAGAGAGAATGAACTTAACTACTACTTAAAAAATCCTACTGCCAATTAGAGCCAAACTCTATTTTGTTTTTGGTCCTACATCTCCTGGAAAATCAACTGTAATGAGGAGTGTCATTAAAGAGTAGAAAATAACTCATAATCAAAAAGGTTGCTCCAACACTCCCAATGAAGAGCTTCCCTTCAATTCTTTCTAAGCAATAATAATCATACAAAGTTTTGTTATAATGGATATAATGGAGGAGGTTGCCACTGCTATAGGTCCTTTTTTTTGCCCATATCATTTTATCCAAATATATTTTTGAAAAACCTGAACTTTGAAAGCTAAGTTCAGATAATGGTGCTAAACCAAAACCTTGCTGGGCATATATATTATATAGATAACAAATACTCCAACGGCATTACTCATTTTCACTCCTATTTTTTACAGTTATTAAGATATCCAAATACATTTTAAAAACTTGAACTTTGGAGCAAAGTATTTGAATTTACTTATGAGTGAAAGTGCAATAACTCCCCATGTAGTTTTTGATTTTCCAAATAATATTTTAGAAAAATCCAAATTTTCATCCTTTATGTGGTGTAATCTTAACTCTTGCCCTAAAAAAGAGTAGATAGTAATTATTCTAAATTAATGGGTTTCCATCCTCCGAGAGGCTCGATTTTAACTAAAAAAATAAAAAGAGGGTGATAAAAAATGAAAATAGTTTCCATCCTCCAAGAGGCATGATTTTAACCCAACTTGACATTTCCAAACTCATTCATCAAAAGAGGAGTGTTTTCATCCTCTAAGAGGCACGATTTTAACCAACTCCCTTGAGTGCTTGTCGGCATCCCCAAACTGATTTCCATCCTCTAAGAGGCACGATTTTAACAAATAACTATGAAAAAATATAAAGAATATATAGAAAGTTATTTCCATCCTCTAAGAGGCACGATTTTAACAGTGGCTTTGTTTTAAGAGTAAGAGAGAATATAATGGAGTTTTCCATCCTCTAAGAGGCACGATTTTAACAGGCCTATTTTAGACATAATAACATTAACGACCTTCTTATATATAAGCGTTTCTACATAAAAATTTTCGAAGGGGAGGTTTCCCTATTCATTTATATACCTTTGAACTTTTATAAAAATCTTTCTATTCTCAATTATTCAATTAAAAATTTTTTATTTCAAAAAACTAAACCAACTTATCGGAGATTTTCAAATATTAAAAGAAATAATTTAAAACTCCAAAAAATCTCAATAAATTATACAATTGAAATATATATAATATTCAAAATACAGACCCCCTCTGAATTTACCTAAAAATCCTTTAAATTGAAAATAATCAATTAAAAACCAATAAAATTAAAAAATAAAAATTTTTAGCGTGATAAGTTTCAAGAAATCAAGAATACTCTGTTTGTGAGAACTGACTATAAAAGTAAAAAATAAGTAAAGTAAGAAGTTCAAAAAATACTAAGCAGTTTTAACCTTACGGCCATAAGGTTAAAAATGAAAAATCAATATATACCAATGATAATGGGATATAATGTGGGATAGAGCTCTGAACTTTGATGCTACTCTAAAGTTCATACTTTCAGAAATTGATAAAACCTTAGATAAGAAAATTCTATATAAATATGACAAAATTAGACTATTGTATTTATCTATTGCTCTAATCCAGCTAAAGAATGGATGTAGGGTTGGTGAAGCTGTTGATTCAATGCTACAATATCTTGAAAATGGGACATATGATGTCAATGTTAGAATTGGAAAAAGAAAAGATAATGCTGAAAGAAAAGTTATA
The DNA here is from genome assembly GCF_049554935.1 of Methanocaldococcus indicus. Classification (GTDB taxonomy): domain Archaea; phylum AGJL01; class Methanococci; order Methanococcales; family Methanocaldococcaceae; genus Methanocaldococcus; species Methanocaldococcus indicus. Next base: position 11,917 of record NZ_CP186927.1, read on the forward strand.
ATCCCAGTAGAATTGGATGAAATTGTAAATCATATCTCTGATTTGGAATTACCAGATAAAAAAACAATTGTTAAGAGAGTAAAAAGCTATTTTATAACAAAATATAATATAAACACTCACTCTTTTAGATATGCATACATTACCAAACTATCTACTGAGGGAGTTCCTGCTCAAGTAATTGCTAAAATAACAGGACATAAGAAATTAGACTGCATACTGCACTACACAAACCAAAAAGCTGCAGACAATATATTAAAGAAATTTTCTGGGAGATATTAATGATTATTAAGCTTAATAAGATAGTTAGTTGGGACAAAATTAAGGAGATTTATGAAAAAGCAGATTCAGAACCTGTTATACTTAAAATTTCTCCATGTCTCTTAGAAAAAATGAAATACAAAATTAAATATTTAGAAAAGCATCCCCTTATTTTTATTGATGCAAAATACAAAAAAAGAGGAAGACCTAAAAAAGTCACTCCTGAACTCATTGAAAAGATGAAGTCTATGTGGATGGAAGGTTATTCACTTTCTATAATTGCTGAAAATTTTAATTTATCAAAATCAACTGTCTATTATTATCTAAATGATTTCATATTTGAAAACAAAAAAGATAAACTACTTGCTATGTTGGAAAAATTTATGATACATGCTGTAGATGAAGGTTGGTTTAATGAAAATGTAAAAGAATACTTCAAGCTTGCTTGTGATGCTGTCAAAAATGATGACTTAGAAAAAGCTAATTATTATATTGATAAATTAATCTATATAAGATATATGTTTATTGATAACATATCATTAAGGAAAAATTAGTATTTGTTTTTTCATTAGATATTGAGTGTGGGTTATTTTAGTTTTACTATTTTTAATCTACCTTTCTTAATAATTTGGATTTTTCCCTCTTTTTTGAGTTCTTTTATTAGCTTGTAGAACTTTTTAGCTCCCATATCTACACTATTTAATAATTCAGTTATATTCACTTCATTTTTTTCATAAAGAATATTTAAAATTTTTTCTTTATCATCATCAATTTCCATATTATGTTCTTTTTTAATATTCTCAATCTTAGAAGTATTTATAATTCCATTAATTAGCAAATTTAATGTTTCTACTTGTTTTTGTATATCTTCTAAATCTTTTCTTGTGAGAACATCATTTTCAAGCTTTTTAATCTTATTATTAACATCATTTTCTAACTTCTCTATATGTTCCCTAAGTGAAATTATATTTTCCTCAAATTCACTAAGTTTTTTTATAATAGTTTCCTGATTTTCTTTTATTCTTTTGTAATCATCTAATTCTAAATATTTTAAAAGAAATTTTTTAAGCATATATTAACACTCCTAAAAGTTTTCTAATATAAAATTTGAGAATGATATAACACTTTAATTTATGCTATATTATATAAACTAATATAGTTTAAATTAGTGAGAATGTTTGAGAATCATTGAAATATTATATTTTATAACTGATAGTGTGAATTCTCATTATCGATTATAAAACCAAAAAAATAAAATAGTATAGTTCTAAATACTTCATTAAAAAACGGTGATTAAACCATGCTACCTGCACTTAAAGAATTACTCGATAATAGTTTAAATACTTTAGGTATAGCCAATTCGGATGATTTAGTAGATTACTGCTTGATTAGAACTTTAACCGATATAAAGACAATTAAATCAATATCCGAAGAGATTTTAGAAATTCATCGAACAACCATAATCAAAAAACTTCAAAAGCCATCAGAAATTGAGAACTGCTTTTATGCTCAGCTATTGAACCTTCCAGTCATTTTAAATAATCGTAAATTTAAATTTTCAATAATAATTGACTCAACCTTATTGAGAAGATATAGTAAAAACGTATTTAGTAGTTCTATTAGATATAACTACGTAGAAAATCATAAAAAATTATACCAAGAACAAATAAACTGCTGTATTTTTAATAAAAAAAAAGGATTATAAATAAAACCAAAAAATATTAAATCAACTGATGTATATTTCGAAATTATCGAATCAATATCTAAAATTATTAAGGGGACGGTCATTGGTGATGGTTTTGTAATAATAAAGAAAATTTTAAGGAGATGTAAAGAATTGGGAATCGATTATATTAGTAGAATTAGAAAAAACATAAAAATTGAGGTTTTCGGTAAAGATGTTAAAATAGAAGATATGTTTAAAAAGGACTTCAACGAAAATAAAACTAAATCAAGAACTATTAACGAAAAGAAGTTCATAATATCCGAGAAAGTGATTAATATTCCCAATTGTTGGAAAGGTTAAAATCGTTGCAGTATTAATGGAAGGTAAGAAAAAGATTAAGTATTTAGTCTCGACAAACTATAAAAAGAAAGCTGAGAATATTATAAACGAGTATTTAAAAAGATGTAAGATAGAAGAGAAGCATAGAAGGGATAAGTCGATTTTGGAGGTTGAAGGAAATTATTTGTCCTCAGAAAAGAGTAATATAGGATTCGTTAGGTTAATGGGAATGTTATTTAATTGTATCGAATATTTAAGCTACAAAAATGGAATATCATTCTATAAAGTCATTAAAGAGTGTAGTAAAGAACTAATAAAGAACGAATATCGTAATCACACTTTCAGTTTAAAGTTTTATAAACACCCACTTTTACTCCCTCCATAACACTTTTATAATGAGGGGTTGGGTAATGGATGTATATAGATTAAGAATTTGGGTGTTTAGATTTTTGTTATTAATATTTTCGGTCTTATTTTTTATTGGCAGTTCTATGTATTTTAATGCAATTTATGGAGTAATTTTTAGTGATTGGTATTGCTATTTTTCTGCCACTAAAGCAGGCATATATTTCTTCTATTCGAGTATTTGTTTTTTATCAAGTTTTAGTTTATTGTTTAAAAAGTTTAAAAATAGCAAAAAATTTATTTTTGGTGTGGTATCGTCTTTTGTTTTCTTACTACTTATGGGAGTATGTGTTTATAATATGTATCGTGTTGGAATATTCTTTGGAGTGTATTATAATGGTAATTTTGTATTTTATGTTGCAATAGCCTTTCTATTTTTTGTAATATCTGAGTATTTTGTATTGGATGCATTGTATAAAAGTAAAAAATCAGGGAAGGTTAGTTTTATGAATATACTTTTATTATTAAGTGGGATTTTTACTTTTCTAGGCATGCTTATAATTTTAGGTGCATTTTTACTCCTAATTTGGGCATTTTTCCAAATGCTTGTATTAATAAGAATAGCATTCTTCATTATTGATGAAAAGATATTAAATTAACGATTAAATTAAAAATTTTTAAACCTTCTCACATCCAATAGAATTAGGGCATTTTAAATTTTATCTTTTTTAATTATTTTCAATAAAGAAGAGTGTTAATTCTCTCTTAAAAGATGGTTACTCCCTAAAAGACATTATAAGATAAGGAGTGCAAAACCTCTCTGATAAGGAGAATGCCAACACTCCCAAAAGACATTTTATAAATTGATTAAATTAATGAATTATTATAACAAACTTAGGATACTAAATGGTTAAAGTTGTTAAAAAGTAGTGGGTAAAATATCTTAATGTTAGATATCTGATAAAAATTGATATTTGATGGAGATGAAGGAACTAAATAAAAAATTAGATGATATAGTTGTATAGAAGTTAATAAAAAGTAGTTGCTATGGGGTGTGTAGTAATGGCAAGTAGTGCAATATATAATTTAGATTATTTAAAAAGTAAAGGTTTTTTCAAAACTTATGGAGAGTTGGAAATTGACGGAAAAAGAATACTTTGGGATAAAGATAACTATTTAACCTATGTAGAAGTTGAAAATTTGAGTGAATTGGAAAAAATCCATAATAAACTAAAAAAATATGTTAAGCTTGAATACTTTTATTATTACTATAAAAATAAAAATAAAGTTAAAGTATTCAAAAGAGGCTGCAGTGTAGCTTTTACATATTCAGATAGTATAAGAAGAAATGACGTTAGAAATAGTAAAAGAGACAAGTTAAATCAATTTTCACCAGAAAATATGGATATTCTTTTTGATACTAAGGATGTAATGGATAAGTTTTATAATGAATTATGTCAGTTAAGGTTAGAATTGGCTAACAGTATTAAAAAACCAATTAAAGATAAGGACAAACTCTTAGTAGTTCAACACTTTATTGATAGGTTAGTATTCTTTTACTTCCTATGCCAATTAGGAATTGTTAAAGTAAAGTATAGGATAAATGGACAAGTTTATGAAATCACAATGAACAAAGAAACTACAAAGAGTTTTTTTGAATTTTTAATTAAGAATTTAAAGGATTTTGAATTACAGAAGCTTTTAAATACAATATTTTTTGACGGTTTAGGGAATGAAAGTAAGGTAAATGATTGTGGTTATGTTGATGTGCATGTAAAAGTTGGAGAATGGGAGTTTAACATCTTAGTTCCTTATTTAAATGGAGGATTATTTAGAGATAAGGAAATTCTAACTGAAAACAATACAAAAATTAGAGAATCAGAAATTGAATTTAGTGGGGTAATAAAGTTAATAGAGATGCTAAACCAATATAATTGGATTATTGGAGATTGTTCTGATGATGACGGCGACTCTATCAACAATTTAACTCCCGAAATTTTAGGTCATGTTTACGAGAAATTTGTTGTTGGTTTGGAAAATATCGGAGAAGATATTAAATTAGATGAATTAGAATTTAGTAAGATAGAATATGAGAAAAAAAGTATAGGAGCATATTATACTCCAGAGGAAATAACATCCTATATTTCAGTGAATACAATAATCCCATACTTATTTGATAAGTTGGGAGTGAAAGAGTATAATGAAATTTTAAATCCAAAAGTGGCTTTTGATGAGTTTGTTGAACATGCCAGTAAAGATGAGTTGAAAAAAGCATTGGAAATTTTAAATGAGATTAAAGTTTTAGACCCAGCTTGTGGTAGTGGTCATTTTTTAGTTAGTGCAGGAAATTTACTATTTGACTTAAAAGAATCCCTTTGTAATAAGTTAATTGAAAAATTTGGTTTTGAGAAGAAATTAGATGAGTATGCAGAGGTTAAGAAGATTATTGTTGATAATTTGTATGGTGTAGACATTAGTGAAACAGCAGTTGAAATTGCTAAGTTAAGGTTGTGGTTATGGTTGGTTAGCCAATTAAAAAATAGTGAGAATATTGAACCATTGCCAAATTTAGAGTATAACATTAAGTGTGGAAACTCATTAATTGGATGGGTTGATGAAAAATTACAGCCAACTTTAAAATATGCTTATACTGACAAGATTGAAGGAATTTTTAAGGATTTAATTGCATTTTGTAATGACGATAAAGAGAGAGAAATGTTAATTAAGGCGAGAGATTTGCTTAAATCAGTAAAAGGGAATATTTTAGATAATTATGTTGAAGCATTTCATTTAATATATGAGATTTACAAGACAAGTCATGGGCATAAAGCAGCACAATTAAAGGAAATTTTAGAGGATGTTAGGGAAGTTATCTATGATTGTGTAAATCCGGCATTTTTAAATTATATTAATAGTAAGCTAAAAAAGAATAAGATTAGTGAAAAAGAATTTTTAAGTTTAAGACCATTCCATTGGAGAGTTGATTTTGGTTGGATTATTAAAGAAGGCGGATTTGATATTGTTATTGGAAATCCTCCTTATATAAATATTTATAATATACCAAAGTTAGATAAAAAAATATACTCTAATGTCTATAATTTTGCTTATAAAAAATATGACATTTATATTTTATTTATCGAGAGAGGACTTAATCTCCTTAATTCTCAAGGGTATATTTCATATATTATCCCAGATAAATGGACTGCAGAGGATTATGGTTATAAACTTAGAGAATATATTCTTATGACAAGAAATCTAAAAGAAATTGTGGATTTAAGAAATGTTGAAGTATTCTATGGAGTTGGTGTTAGAAATCTCATATTTGTTTTATGTAAATCAAAAATTTTTGATAGTATATTAATCAAAAATGAAAGATTTAACATTAAAAATATGTTACAGTATGAAATAATTAAGCAACACCCAAAATATCATATTAGATTAGATATAACTAAGATAGATATTGATATAATCAAATATTTATTGTCAAATTCAATACCGCTAAGACACGTTTGTTATGTTAATTGGGGTTGCAGACCATCTCCATCTAAAAAATATGTGTTTAATTCTTATGAACAATGTTTAAAAACTACTAAAAATAAAAATTTATGTAAAAGATTGATTAAGGGAAGAAATGTTAAAAGATACTATTATAATTGGGACGGATTATGGTTAGCCTATTTGCCCACAATGTATAATCCAATGTTTCCAGAATTATTTGAAAATGATAGAATAGTAATTAAAGATATTGGAACCAATCCATTATCTGTAACATACATATGTGGTTCTTTAAAATTTTATTCAGAACACACTACAATTAATGTTTTAAAATATGAAGTAATACCAAAAAACAAAATAAAAACAGAAAATAGAAAACTATTTCAAGAAATTTCTTTAAAGTATATATTAACTAATATTATTTCGAAACTAAATAATTACTTTTTGAATAAATATTTATCAGATGGATTACACGTATTACCAGAAAATACAAGAAATTTAAGGTTGAAATTAATAAACGATACCAAACCATATGAAACTATTGTTAATTATCTTTTATTCCTAAATGCAAAAGAAGATTGGAGAGAAAAATACAAAGAAAATATAAACTTCTTTGATAAGGAAATTGCTGACTCTTTAATTTATGAACTCTACTTCAAGGAAAAATTCCATGAAGATGGGCTCTATCCAGAGCCAAAAGAATATTTATTAGAAGCAGTTTCAAAACACTTAAAACCAATAAATTATGATAGATGGGCAGAATTGTATTGGAAAAAGCAATTAGAGAATAATTTAACAAAAGAAGAAGAACAAGAATTAAAACAATTGGAAGAGGAAAATCTAAAAATAATACATGAAGTTTATGAAAAAATTAAAAAAGATGATATAATAAATAAATTAATTGAGAAAATAAAATCACACGAGTGGGTTAGGATTATTGAAAGTAGTTAAATTATTACCACTATTTGATTTTTATTTTAGTTATAAAACTAAATAATGAGTCAGGTATTTGATAAGAGCTGATGTCCTGTTAGAATATACACTGTCAGAATTTGGAGAATTAATGAACCCTGTTGATGGAGATATCCACAATTATTGGTATTATCTACCATCAACTACTTAGTGGGAATAATTATGAGTTCTCAAATCTATTACATCTACAATAACAAACCAAACATTTTCCCTTATGAAAAAACAGTATTAGAATTATTCCAAGAAAAAATTAACAATGCAATAGAAAAAAATAAAAAACTCTCAATTTATTGTGCAGTGGGGTTTTTCTTTTTTGAGGGTTTATCAGAATTAATCCCAGATTTAGAAAAACTATACAATAAAGGACTATTAAAAGAATTTAAGTTAGTTATGGGTAGGGAAACTAAAGCCACAACAAAAGAAGTTTTAGAAGCAATAAAGAATGATGCTACCTACTTATCAAATAAGGATTATCTGTTTATAAAAAAATTATATGATGAAGGAATTTTTGATTTTAGAATATATTTAGATAGAAGATTCCATATTAAATTATATTTATTTGAAGAGAATGATGTCTTAACTGATGTGTGGGCTGGGAGTGCAAATCTTACATCAGGAGGATTAAAGGATAACATTGAATTGATAGTCCCAACTGGAGTGACATCAAAAGATAGAGAGATTTACAAAGAATTCTTTAATAAAATTTGGGAAAGTGCTACTGATAAAGTTGAAGAGTTAAAAACTATTGATTTAATAAAAAAAGGTGCCACTGCCAAGGCAATCTATTTACCACCAAGAGAGTTTTTTGCCAATTTAATAAAAATTCTGGAAAAAGAGTATTTACTATCAAATCCTTCAGTGGAAATTTCTTATTTGGCAGAATTTCAACATATGAGTTATTTCATGTGCTTAGAAAAATTAAACAAGTGGGGTGGAGTAATCTTAGCAAATTCTGTGGGTTTGGGAAAAACTGATGTTGCATGTGCCATTGCAAAATACTATACTAACATGGGTAAAAAAGTTTTAGTCATCCATCCTCCTAATGTAGAACATCAATGGATGAATACTTTAAAAAAAGTTGGATTAAGCCCATGTAAAGGAAAAACTCAAATATTAGACAAATGGGTTGAAGAAAATAACCAATCAGACAATTATGTTGTTTTATTATCAATGGGACTATTACAGAATAAAAATTTTAACGTCCAAGAGTATGATGGTTTTGATTTAATAATTGTTGATGAAGCACACAATTTTAGAAATTTAAAATCAAATAGAAGAAAAAACTTAAACAATCTGATAATGACTAATCAAAATTGTCATACTTTGTTAATAACTGCCACTCCAATTAATATTTCATTAGCTGATTATATAAGTTTATTGGAATTATTCACTTTAAAGGAAAAATATAAAGAAAGATTCGAAAGTGAGGGGATTATTAACAAAATAGAAACTATCAATAAGCTTATTAGAAATGATGATACTGTTGAAGCTGTAAAAATCATTAGAGAGCTGATTAAAGAATTTACAGTAAGATTAGAATGGATTGATATTTTAAAACACTTTAAAAAAGACTTGGAGAGAATTGCTGGAGTTACAGATTTCAAAATGCCTACTGTAATTCCAGTAGAATATAAGTATGACGATAGAGTTGTTCAGGCAATTTTTAATAGAGTTGTAGATTATTTAGCACAGCTGAATTATGAATATGCCAAACTATGGGATGAAGAAGGTTATAAAGAGGACAAAAACCTAATTTTCTGGTATAAATGGAGGCTGTATAAAAGATTGGAAAGTAGTGTTTATGCCTTTAAAAAGAGTTTAGAAAAATTTAAAGAGAGAAATGAATACTTATTAAACATATTCAATAAAATTGATAATAAAGAAAAGATTAGTAATGATTTATTATCCACCCCACTTTTTGATAAGGAAAGGTTAAAAATCATTATTTCCACATATAAATCACTTAAAGAAGTTGATAGAAACAAAATTAAGGAAAATATTGAGAAAGATATTATACTAACAACTGAAATGTTAGATAAAATTAAATCAATAGAGAAAATTCTTGAAATTGATGAGAAAGTTAAAAAATTAATTGAAATATTAAAAAAAGAAAACAAACCTACAATAATATTTTCTGAATCAAGAGATACTGTAATGTATTTAAAGGAAAAGTTAGAAAAGGAGGGTTTCACTAAGGTTGGAGTTGCTTATGGTGGAGATGTTCAAAAAAAAGGTGTTAATAAGAAAAAAGTCCAAGATGAATTTAACAGTGGAGTGTATGATATTTTAGTAACAACTGATGTTCTTAGTGAGGGTGTCAATCTTCCAAGAGCTGATGTTGTTATTAATTTTGACTTACCTTATAATCCTGTTAAACTAATACAAAGAGCTGGGAGAGCTATTAGGTTGAATAATCCAAAGCATATTAAAATATACAATTTCAAGCCAGATGAGAGTATTGATATGGAATTAGAATTATGTAACAAATTAAAAATAAGAGTTGAGAACATTGTTGCCACTATTGGTATTGAATTTATAATTTGGAGTATTGACCAAAAAAAGATTGAAGAATTCTCTGATAAAAATAGAAAAAGAATAGAAGAAGCAATAAAAGAGTGGAAGCAAAAATTATCATCCTCAAACCCAGAAGAATTATCTAAGATTGTAGAAAGTAGTTTAGATAAAATTGACAAAGTTTTAAAAGATTATATTAATCATTATTTAATTTCAGAAGAAACTGTTGAAGAACACTATCATAGATATGAAAAACCAATCTATACATCATTAGTTGGAGAAAAAGATGGGTATTTTGTTGTATTCAAATATAGAGCCAATCATTATTATTGTGGAGAGCTGGAATTTACTACTAATGATACTAAATTAAATTTAGATGATTATGATTTTAAAATGATTGACTCAATGATTAATAACAAGATTAATAAATTAGATGAAGAATTTTTAAAGTCTAAACTTAACATAGATAGACTATCTAACAAAATCAAAAAACTTGTAAAAAAATGTGATAGTACGGTTGAAAGATTAATAAATAGTACAAATATTGAAACATTACCTACCCATAAAAAAGAAAAATTAATTAATCTATTAGAAGAATACTTAAAAATTCCTCCTTTTATTAGTGAAGCTAAAAGTGACATAATCAAAAAAATTGAAGATTTAATAAAAAATTCCAAAAATA